>NZ_JBHSPB010000003.1:0-40786 GCF_042656465.1 Streptomyces gamaensis | reverse complement strand
CGCGCCTGCCTCGTCCCTGAGGCTCCGTCCCCGTGGCCCCGTCCCTGAGGCTCCGTCCCCGAGGCCCCGTCCCGTACCCGACCGAGAGTGAGCTCACGTGGCCTGTGATCTCTGGCTTGTCCCCCTCGTCGACGTGCTGTGCCACAGCCCCGACAACCCCTTCGCCGAGGAACTCGCCGTGTACGACAAGGCGCTCGGCGAGGCCGGGCTGCCGTCCGTGCCCGTCTTCGGCTACATGCCGGGCCTGTCCGGGGACGTGGCCCCGGTCGCGGGCTTCGACTACGACGCGCTGCACTTCCTGCGCCGCGCCCATCTGCTGAACCTGTGCGGGCTGCCGGTCACCCCCGTCGACGAACTCGGCGGCGACTACGAGCAGTTGCTGGAGATGTTCGAGGCCACGGCCCGGCAGTCGCACCTGGTGTGGCACTACGACCACGCCGGGGCGTACGTGCCGGTCGACTTCGCCCACCCGCTGTCCAATGACGAACTCCTCGCGGGCGGCGGACCGTTGGGGTCCAGCCAGGGGCTGCTGCGGGAACTGGAGTCCGTGGCCCCCGCGCTGGGCATCGACCCCGCCGACCCGCCGGCCGTCCCGGCCCCGCCGCAGCGCCCCACCGGCCTCGACGAGCGCGCCGCCCCGGGCCCGTACGACGCGAGCCCCTTCGCCCGCGAACGGCACGTCTGGCTGGGTCTGTACGCGGCGGCGACGCGCAGCCTGGGACAGGGCTCGATGATCGTGTTCAGCTGAGAGCGGCTGAGAGCGGCTCAGCAGGTCGGGCGAAGTTCACTGCGGTACGGCAGCGCCCCGAAGGGGCGCGGGGACCTGCGTGACCAGCCACGACGGCGCCGCAGTCGGTCGACGACCCGTTCGCGGCACTTCCAGCGGAGCGCTCAGCGGGGCGACTCCGGCGGCCGCTGACGCGGCATGTTCGGACGCGTGCCCGGCGCCATCGGGAAGCGCGGCATGGGGCCGCCGCCCTCCCCGCGGGGGCCCCACGAGACCAGCGACTGCGTCAGCAGCGGCGTCGGCCCCGCCCGGAACTCCACCATCCAGTCGGCGGTTTCGGCCCGCACCAGCTCCGAGACGTCCTCGGAGAAACGGCGCAGCACCGTCAGACAGCGCTCGGCGGCCTCACTGGCCGTGCCCTCCGTCGGGCCGAGCACCTCGCGCACGCACTCCGAGGCCCAGTCGAACTGCAGGGCCTCCAGGCGCCGTTGGACCGCCTGCGCCGTCGACACCGCACGCATCCAGCCCGACGTCAGCCCGAAGAAACGGTCGCAGGCCAGGCACGCCACCGCGCCCAGCAGCACGACGAAGCCCCAAGCGGCCCCGGTACGAAGGACGGTGGTCAGCTGCAGCAGCGGCAGCAGCGCGCCGACGAACGCGAAAGCGGCGGCCCCCACGCGCAGCGCGCGCGCCCAACGGCGTTTCCACGCGCGGTCGGCGAGATACCAGTCGACCAGATACAGCGCCCCTCTCTCGACCCAGCGGTACAGCTCGTCGAGACGCTCCGCGGGCTCCCCCCAGTCACCGAGGGGGAAGGTCCGGCCGCGCAGGTCGCCCCGGATCCTCACACCCTGCTCCCGGGGGAGCCCCTCGGGCTGCATCTCCGGCTGGCTCACCCGTGCACTCCCTCTGCCGTGGCGGATCGCGAGCCCCCTTCCTACCGCCGAACGGCTGGCCTGCGACACAAGATCCCCGGTTTTTGGCCCGTAAGCGCTGCGGAATCCGGTATAGGAACCGGCCGGATGCACTCGAAAGGGTGGCAACCGTTTCCGGGGAACCCGTCCCACCTGCGGTGCCCCGCCGGCGCCGGGGCGCCGTGATGACGCCCCGGGGCCCGGTTCCCCGGCGGGTCCGTGCCCCGCCGGGGAGATGTGTCGACGAGGCAATAGGGTGACTGCTGTGAAGGTCCTCGTCATCGGCGGCGGCGCCCGCGAACATGCCCTGTGCCGCTCACTGTCCCTCGATCCCGACGTCACCGCGCTGCACTGCGCCCCCGGCAACGCCGGGATCGCCGAGGTCGCCGAGGTGCACCCGGTGGACGCCCGCGACGGCGCGGCCGTCCGCGCGCTGGCCGCCTCGCTGGAGGCGGACCTGGTGGTGATCGGCCCGGAGGCCCCGCTGGTCGCCGGTGTCGCCGACGCCCTGCGCGAGCACGGCGTCCCCGTCTTCGGCCCGTCCGCAGAGGCGGCCCGGCTGGAGGGCTCCAAGGCCTTCGCCAAGGACGTCATGGCCGCCGCGAACGTCCCCACCGCCCGCGCCTACGTGTGCACCACCCCCGACGAGATCGACCGGGCGCTCGACGCCTTCGGCCCCCCGTACGTGGTCAAGGACGACGGGCTCGCCGCCGGCAAGGGCGTCGTCGTCACCGCCGACCCCGCAGCGGCCCGCGAGCACGCGCTCGCCTGCGGCCGCGTGGTGATCGAGGAGTTCCTGGACGGGCCCGAGGTCTCCCTCTTCGCGGTCACCGACGGCGAGACGGTCGTCCCGCTGCAGCCCGCCCAGGACTTCAAGCGCGCCCTCGACGGCGACGAGGGCCCCAACACCGGTGGCATGGGCGCCTACTCGCCGCTGCCGTGGGCCGACGCCGGGCTCGTCGACGAGGTGCTGCGCACCGTGCTGCAGCCCACCGTCGACGAACTGCGGCGCCGGGGCACGCCGTTCAGCGGACTGCTGTACGCGGGGCTCGCGATCACCTCGCGCGGCGTGCGTGTCATCGAGTTCAACGCGCGCTTCGGCGACCCGGAGACGCAGGTCGTCCTCGCCCGCCTGAAGACCCCGCTGGCCGGGCTGCTGTACGCGGCCGCCACCGGCACCCTCGCCTCCGTGCCGCCGCTGCGCTGGAGCGACGGCGCCGCCGTCACCGTCGTCGTCGCCTCCCACAACTACCCGGACGCGCCGCGCACCGGCGACGTCATCGAGGGCCTGGCCGAGGCCGCCGGGGTGGAGGGCGCGTACGTGCTGCACGCGGGCACCGCCCGTACGGACAGCGGGGACGTGGTGAGCGCGGGGGGTCGCGTGCTGTCCGTCACCGCGTCCGGCGACAGCCTGGCCACGGCGCGCGGGCGCGCGTACGAGGCCGTCTCCCGTATCCGGCTCGACGGCTCGCACCACCGCACCGACATCGCCGCCAAGGCCGCCGCCTCCGCCTGAGGGGCCCGGCAACGACCTCCCTGTTTGGCCCGGCTTTGACCAAGGCCATTCCATCGGGTGACCGGTTGTCCAATCGGCTGACGTGCGCCCCCCGCCGGATCTATGGTGCGGCGCAGCCGGCTGCCGGACTCCGGCAACTGGCCCACCGGCATTGCGATGTCAGAGCCCGGTGCCACAGTGGGGGGAAGGCAACCCGGGGCAGCGCCGTCGGCGCTGTCGCCCGGGACCGCCTTGTCCCGCTTTGGTCGCACTCCTCGGCTCGTCGGCAGAGCACAACTGGCAACAGGGGGTGATCGGTCCCGTGGCAGTTCCGGAAGCAGGCGCGCTGGCCGCGCGCACCCGAGCCCTCGCGGTGCTGCGCATCCGCAGCGCCGCGCTGGCCGTCGCCCTGCTGCCCGCGGCGGCCGCCGTCGTGCTGCTGACGGGCGGCGCCACCGGCCACATCCCCAGCGGCGGCGGCTGGGCCGCCGCCCGCTGGGCCGTGGCCGGGGCCGCCGCCGTGGCCCTGACCCTCGCCGTCGCCGTCGGCGCGGTCGTCGCCCGGGCCCGGCCCGCCCTCAGCCCCACGGTGCCCATCCCCGAGGAGACCGCCCCCGACCTCTACCGGCTCGTGCGCGACCTCGCCGAGCGGCTCGGCGTCCCCGCGCCCTCCGCGATGGCCCTGACCCCCGACTGCGACAGCTGGCTGGAGGACCGCACCCACCCCGCGCTGGGCCCGCCGCGCGGCCGGGCCCGCCCGCTGCGCCGCACCGGGGCCGCGCCCGTCCTCGTCATCGGCTCGCCCTTCCTGTGGTGGATGCGCGTCGCCGAGCTGCGCGCCCTGCTCGCGCCCGTCGTCGCCGGCACGGGCCCCTCGGCCCATCCCGACATAGCGGCCGCCCGCCGTTTCGTGCGCGGGCTGGACGCCGCCGTCGCGGTCGCCGCCGGGCGGCCCGTCCTCGCCTTCGTGGGCGGCGTCGCCCGGCTGCTCCTGCACTCCTGCCGCGACCACGTCGCGGAGATGGAGCGCGGGGTGGCCGCCGCCGCCTCCGAGCGCGCCCAGACCGTCGACTACGGCCTGCGCATCGCCGCCCAGGAGCAGGTCGGCCTCGCCTACGCCGGCTGGGACCGGCTGCTGACCCGGGTGGCGCTGCCCGCCTGGCGCATGGGCCGCTGGCCCTCCCGGCTCGACGCGGGCGTCGTCGCCGCCCTCACCGAGCTCTCCCGCCGCGACCGCCTGGCCGAGGGCTTCACCTCACGCCTGGGCGAGCGCCCCGCCTGCGACCTGCTGGAGGAGCCCGGCGCCATCGACGAGGCCGCCTCCCTCCTAGCGGCCCGCCTCTTCCACGGCGGCCCGCCCGCCCCCGGCCCCGACTGGTGCCCCGTCGCCTGGGGCCAGTACCCGGAGGAGGTCGTCGACCGCAAATGGCGCCTGGAAGCGGCCCGGCTGCACCGCGTGCTGGAAGACATCCCGACCCCACTGCCGGGCCGGGCCCCGGAACGCGCGGCCGAGTGGCCACCGGCCGCGGGTGGCGGCTGCGCCGATGGGGGCGGTTCCGGGGCGGTGGATGCCGCTGCGGTGGGGGGTACGTGCGGGGGGTCGGCGGTGGCGGGCGACGGTGGGACGGCACCGGCGGTGCCCACGGCTGCGGGTGGCGGTTGTGGCGCGGAGGTGTGCGACGGGGTCGCACGGGGCGGTGCGGTGGATGCCGCTGTGGCGGCGGGTATGCGCGAGGAGTCGGCGGAGGCGGCCGATGGCGGGAGCGGCTCCCGTTCCGGTGCGGGGGCGTGCGCGGGGCCCGGGGCCGACGGGGGCGCCCGGACGGCGGGAGCGGCCGGGGGCCTGGCCGGCCCCGGCGGGGATCCGGTCGCGGCCCTGGCCGTCGAGCGTGCCGCGGGCGGCGTCGCCGGGATATCCCGGCCCGGGCCCGCACAGGAGCCCACGGCCTCGGCGCACCGGGCACTCCCGGCGACCCCGGACCGCGTGGCTGTGCCTCCGGCGGGGCCTGTTGCGGCGCCGGATCGTGTGGCCGTCCCCCCGGCGGAGCCTGTCGCGGAGCCCGCAGTCGCGGGACCGGGCCTCATCGGCGATCCCGGCCTCCCGGCCGGGGGGAAGCCGGCGGCGCCGGATCCTGCGGGGGCTCCCGGTGCGCCGGTTGCCACGGCCGGGCCGGGGACCGTGCCGGACGCCCCGGCACATCCGGCCCCCGCGCCGTCGCCGGGCCCCCGCGCGTGCGGCCCCGCACTCCCTGCGAACCCGGACCCCATGACCGTGCCTCCGGCGGAGCCCGTCGTGGCGCCGGGCTCCGCGCACGCCCCCGCACTCCCGACGGCCCCGGACCGCTCGGCCGTGCCCCCGGCGGAGCCCGTCGCGGAGCCCGTCGCGGCACCGGCGCCGGCCCGCGCGGCCGGCCCCGCCCTCCCGGTGAAACCGGACTCGCAGCCGGCCGTCGCCAGTGTCGGCCGGGTCATCGAGCGGCTGGCGGGGCCCGCGGGCAGCGGGGTCGCGGAGGAGTTGGAGGCGCGGCTCAGTGCCGAGGTGGCACGGGAGGCCGCGCAGGGCGGGCGGGGCGTGGACCGGGGCCCGTTCGGGGCGCCCGGCGGTGGTGAGCCCTGGGCGGACGGGCTCGCCCCGCTCTTCCCGCTGCAGCCGCCCCGCAGCGGCAGGGAGCTGCTCGCCGACCACGTGACGGCCATGGTGTGCTGCGCCGCCGTCGACACCGCGGGCGCCGCCCCCGGCCTGGACTGGCTCGACGGCCCCGCCCTGCTCGTCGACGGTGTCCGCCGCGCCGACCTGGCCCGTACCGTCCTCAGCCTCATCGAGGACGGCGACGACGGCCCGCTGCGCTCCTGGCTCGGCGAGGTCGGGGTCCGGCCCGAGAAGCCGGTCCGGCTGGGGTGAGCGGCGGCGCGGCCCGCGGGCGCGCCGCCGGCCCGCCCGCCCCGGCGCGTACCGGGAAATGACCCGACGAGCGGTGACGGGCCGGGCGCGCGGTGTGATGTGCTGGGCCCGGCCGCGCCGCCGATCCGTACGCGCCGCACGCGGGCACCGCCGCGGGCCGGGACACGTCGAGGGCGCAGGGGAGGGAGGCGCACATGGGGACGGAGCAGATCCGCCGCTGGGAGTCGGGGGCGCTCGCGCACGCCGTCTCGGACCCCTTCGGGCAGGGTCCCCTGCCCTGGCTGCGCGGCAGTGAGTGCTACTTCGACGGCACGGGCCGGATCATCCCCTGGTACGCCGAGCACGTCCCCGCCGCGGGCCGCACCCCCCGTATCCCCGCCCCGCGCGCCCGCTCGCAGGCCCCGGGCCGCGCGGGCGCCGAGGGAGGCGGCCCCCGCACCGCCGACGACGTCCGCTGCCAGATCAAGGGTTTCGCCTCCACCAGCGCGGTCGCGCCCGGCGAGGCCATGGACTTCCGGATCACGGTGGATCCGCCGCAGCAGTTCGGCGTCGACGTCTACCGCATCGGCCACTACGCGGGCGACGGCGCCGCGAAGATGACCAGCAGTCCGCGGCTGTCCGGCATCGTGCAGCCCGCCCCGCTGACCGTGGGCCGCACGGTCTCCTGCCACCACTGGTGGCTGTCCTGGCGGCTGCAGATCCCCGGCTACTGGAGCCCGGGCGCGTACGTCGCGGTCCTGACCACCGCCGACGGCTACCGCAGTCACATCCCTTTCCTGGTCCGTGACGCGCACCCGGCCGATCTGCTGCTCGTGCTGCCGGACATCACCTGGCAGGCGTACAACCTGTATCCGGAGGACGGCCGCACGGGCGCGAGCCTGTACCACGCGTGGGACGAGCACGGCCGGCTGCTCGGCGAGGAGGCCGCGGCGACCACCGTCTCCTTCGACCGGCCCTTCGCGGGCGCGGGCCTGCCCCTGCACGTGGGTCACGCCTACGACTTCATCCGCTGGGCCGAGCGCTACGGCTACGACCTCGCCTACGCCGACACCCGCGATCTGCACGCCGGCCGCGTCGACTGCTCCCGCTACCGGGGCCTGGTCTTCCCCGGCCACGACGAGTACTGGTCGGCGCCGATGCGCCGGGCCGCCGAGGCCGCCCGCGACGCGGGCACCTCCCTGGTCTTCCTCTCCGCCAACACCATGTACTGGCAGGTCGAGCTGGCCCCCTCCCCGGCCGGCCAGGACCACCTGCTCAGCTGCCGAAAACACCGCGGCCCCGGCCGCTCCGCGCTGTGGCGCGACCTCGCACCGCCCGAGCAGCAGCTGCTGGGCATCCAGTACGCGGGCCGGGTGCCCGAGCCCGCGCCGCTGGTGGTGCGCAACGCCGGCCACTGGCTGTGGGACGCGACCGGCGCCGCCGAGGGCGACGAGCTGCCCGGCCTGGTCGCCGGCGAGGCCGACCGCTATTTCCCGCGGACGGCCCTGCCCGCGCACACCCGCCGCATCCTGCTCGCGCACTCCCCGTACACCGACGGCGAGGGCGCGCTCCGCCACCAGGAGACCTCGCTGTACCGGGCCCCCAGCGGCGCCCTCGTCTTCGCCTCCGGCACCTTCGCCTGGTCCCCGGCCCTGGACCGGCCGGGCCACACCGATGTCCGGATCCAGCGGGCCACGGCCAACCTCCTCGACCGCATCTGCAAGCGGGGTTGATCTTTCCGCCGGGGAGTGACCGCCCCTGAGCGGGGCAGACGCACGCCCGTACGGCAGAATCAGTGGTGCTTGGACAAACCACCAGGAGGGCGTGTGTCCGGATTCGTAGAGAAGCCCGAGCCTGTCGAGGTTCCCGGCCTTGTGCATCTGCACACGGGCAAGGTCCGTGACCTCTACCGGGACGCGGAGGGACGGCTGGTGATGGTCGCCAGCGACCGCACCTCGGCCTACGACTGGGTGCTCGCCACCGAGATCCCGGACAAGGGGCGCATCCTCACCCAGCTGTCCCTGTGGTGGTTCGAGCGGCTCACCGACCTCGTGCCGCACCACGTGCTCTCCACCGAGGTGCCCGCCGGTGCCCCCGCCGACTGGGAGGGCCGCACGCTGATCTGCCGGCCCCTGGAGATGGTGCCCGTCGAGTGCGTGGCGCGCGGCTATCTGACGGGCTCCGGGCTCGCCGAGTACGAGGAGAACCGCACCGTGTGCGGCCTGGCCCTGCCCGAGGGCCTGACCGACGGCTCCGAACTGCCCTCCCCGATCTTCACGCCCGCCACCAAGGCGGAGGTCGGCGAGCACGACGAGAACGTCTCCTACGAGGAGGTGGCCCGCCGGGTCGGCGCCGAGACCGCCGCGCTGCTGCGCCAGACCACGCTGTCGGTGTACGGCCGGGCCCGCGACATCGCCCGCGACCGGGGCATCATCCTCGCCGACACGAAGTTCGAGTTCGGTTTCGCGGACGGGGGCCTGGTGCTCGCCGACGAGGTCCTCACCCCCGACTCCTCCCGCTTCTGGCCCGCCGAGGACTGGGAGCCCGGCCGGACGCAGCCGTCCTTCGACAAGCAGATCATCCGGAACTGGCTCGCCTCCCCCGCCTCCGGCTGGGACCGGCACGGCGACACCCCGCCGCCCCCGCTGCCCGCCGAGGTCGCCGAACGCACCCGGGCCAAGTACCTGGAGGCCTACCAGCGGCTGACGGGCACCAAGTGGGAGTGAGCGGGGCGTAGCGGTTCCGGCCCGCCGCCGGGGTGCTCGCATCTGCGAAGGTGGGAAGCCCCATCCCGTATCCCGCCGGAGGACCGATGTACAGCGTGCTCGTAGTCGAGGACGACCCCGAGGTGCGGGCGGCGGTGGCCGACGGGCTGCACATCGAGGGCTACGAGGTGCGCTGCGCCGCCGACGGTCTCGAAGCCCTCTCGGCCGTCGCCGCGGCACCGCCCTCCGCGATCGTGCTGGACGTGACGATGCCGGTGCTCGACGGCCTCGCCGTGTGCCGTCGGCTGCGTGCCCTCGGCGACCGTACGCCCGTCCTCGTGCTGACCGCCCGCGACGCCGTCTCCGACCGGGTCGCGGGCCTGGACGCCGGTGCGGACGACTACCTCGTCAAGCCGTTCGCGCTGGACGAGTTGTGCGCGCGGCTGCGGGCGCTGCTGCGCCGTGCCGCGCCGGCCGCGGCGGCGGAGGAGGGTGACGGGCTCGCGTTCGCGGACCTCACCGTGGACCCGGCCACCCGCACCGGCAGCCGCGGCGGCGTCCCCCTGGAGTTCACCCGCACCGAATTCGCCCTGCTCGAAGTGCTGTTGCTGCACCCGGGGCAGGTGCTGCCGCGCGAGGTGATCCAGGAGCGCGTCTGGGGCACCGACTTCGGCCCGGACTCCAACTCCCTGGCCGTCTACGTCGGTTACCTCCGCCGCAAACTGGAGGCGGGCGGAGCGCCACGCCTGGTCCACACCGTGCACGGCGTCGGCTACCGCCTGGCGGAGGCGTGAACCGCGGACGCGGCGAGGCCGCGGCCCATGGCCGGGACCGTACTGATGGCGTTGGCCGTGTCGTCGGCGTTGGCCGTGTCGACGGCGTGAACTGCCCCGACGGCGCAGACCGCCCCGACGGCGTGAACCGCGCCATCGGCGTCGACCGTCCGCGCAGCCGGAACCGTGCCGGCGACGCGGACCGTGCACGCCGCACCCCGCTCGGCCGCCTCCTGGCCCGCCGCCCGCTGCGGGCCCGGCTGGCCGTGGTCACCTCCGTCGCGGTCGCCCTCGTCGCGCTCGGGGTGCTCGGCGCCGCGTACGTCGTCATCCGCTACGAACTCGTCCGCCAGCTCGACCTGCAACTCAAACAGCAGGCCACGCTGATCGTCCAGGAGAGCCAGGGGCCCAACAGCCGTTTCGGCATGGGCACCCTGTACGGGGAGTGCACCTGGCTCGCGGCCCCCGCCTGCGCCCAGACCGTCGGCGCCGACCCCGCCGCCCCGGGCCAGCACGGGCTGGTGCTGCCGGTGACGGGCGCCACGCGCCGCGTCGCGGCCGGCACCCTCGGCGCGTACTACAGCGACATCACCCTCGACGGGCGCAAGCTGCGCATGTTCACCACGCGCGTGAAGGACGGGCGGGCCCTCCAGGTCGCCGTCCGCTCCGACACCGTCGACGAGGGCGTCAAGCAGGCGGGCCTGCTGCTGGGCGCGGTCGGCGGTGCGGGCGTCCTTCTCGCGGCGGGGCTGGGCTACTTCGCGTCCCGTACGTCCCTGCGCCCCGTCACGCGGCTCACCGCCACCGCCGAACGCATCGCCGCCACCCGCGATCCCGCGCACCGCATCGAGCTCGCCCCCTACGAGGAGCGCCGCCAGGACGAGATCACGCGCCTCGCGGACAGCTTCAACACGATGCTCGGCGAACTGGAGGAGGCGGTCGCCGCCCAGCGCCGGCTCGTCGCCGACGCCTCCCACGAACTGCGCACCCCGCTCACCGCCCTGCGCACCAACGCCGAACTCCTCGCCCGCGCCGACCGGCTCACCCCCGAGCGGCGCGAGCGGGCGGCTGCCGCGCTCGGCCGCCAGCTGCGCGAGGTCACCGGCATGGTGGGCGATCTCATCGAGCTCGCCCGGGACGAGGAGCCGCAGCAACTCGTCGAGCCGGTCCGCCTCGACGCCCTCGTCGAGCGGGTCGTCGCCGACGCCCGGGGCCACTGGCCCGCCGCCGTCTTCACGGTGGACGTGACCGTGACCGGTACGGCCGCCGTCGTCCCCGGGGTTCCGGCCCGGCTCGCCCGGCTGCTGTCCAACCTGCTCGACAACGCGGCCAAGTTCAGCCCGCCCGGCGGCGCCGTCGAGGTACGGCTGGCCCGTACGGACAGCGGTCTCGATCTCACCGTCCGCGACCACGGCCCCGGGATCGCCCCCGAGGACCTGCCCTATGTCTTCGACCGCTTCTACCGCTCCCGGCAGGCCCGCGCCCTGCCCGGTTCCGGTCTGGGCCTGGCCATGGCCCGGCAGATCGCCCGCGCCCACGGCGCCGGGCTGACCGCCGGGACGGCGCGGACGGGCGGCGCCCTCTTCCGGCTGCGGTTCCCGGCGGGCTGAGCGCGGGGGCCCGCCGGGGCCTTCGGCCCCGGGAACGCCGAAGGCCCCGGTCGTGATGACCGGGGCCTTCGTTTCGCTGAGCGGACGACGAGACTCGAACTCGCGACATCCACCTTGGCAAGGTGGTGCTCTACCAACTGAGCTACGTCCGCCTGCCCCGCGGGTTTCCCCTGCGGTGCGGTTCCACTATAGCCAACCTTGAGCGCGTGCGATGCGCGCTGCCGCGTGACGGTTCTCCGCACCGAGCTTCGCGACGGCCGCCGAGAGGTAATTGCGGACCGTCCCCGGCGTCAGCGAGGCACGCTCCGCGATCTCCGCGACCGGAGCGCCGTCCTCCGCCAGCTCCAGCAGCTCCGCCTCGCGCGCGTTCAGCGGGGAGTCCCCCGCGCTGATCGCGTCGGCCGCCAACTCCGGGTCCACGTAACGGTTTCCGGCGTGCACGCTGCGGATGATGCACGCGAGCTGCTGCGCGGAGACGGTCTTCGGCACGAAGCCGCGCACCCCCGCCTCCAGGGCCCGCTTCAGATGTCCCGGCCGGCCGTGACCGGTCACGATCATGGCCCGGCAGTCCGGGACCTCGGCCCGCAGCGATGTGGCCACTGTCACACCGTCCGCCCCCGGCATCTGCAGATCCAGCACCGCCACATCGGGCCGGTGCGCCCGCGCCATCGCGAGCGCCTCCGGCCCCGAGGCGGCCTCGGCGACGACCAGCAGATCGTCCTCCAGCCCCAGCAGTGCCGCGAGCGCCCCCCGGATCAGATGCTCGTCGTCCGCCAGCAGTACGCGTACGGGCGCACCCGGCCCGCCGGCCGCGCCCGTACGCGCGTCTGCGCCCCCGCCCCCGGGCCGGACCTGCTCGCCGCTCATGCCTTCCCCTCACCCGCGCCGACGGACCCGGCCGCGGCCGGAACGGTCCCCGTCGCCCGCTGTTCCTCTTCCTGCTCCGGTTCCCGCTCCGGTTCCTGCTCCGGCGAGGGCGCCTCCACACCCTTCCCCGCTTCCGGGGCCGCGGTCAGCGGAACGCGCGCGGCCAGCCGGAACGTACGGCGCGCCCGGCGCTCGGCCGTCAGCGTGCCGCCCAGCACGGTCACCCGCTCCCGCAGGCCCGCCAGCCCCGAACCCGCCCCGGACCCCGGCCCGGCGTCCTGCACCCCGTCGTTCTCCATGGTCAGTACGGCCTCCCCGTCGGCGGCCCGCAGCCGGATCGCGCACCGGCGGGCGTCCGCGTGCCGCAGCACATTGGTGGTGCCCTCGCGCACCACCCACGCCAGTACGGACTGCACCGGCACCGGCAGTTCCCGGCCCGAGCGGTCGTCGATGCGGCACTCGATGCCGGCCGCCGCCAGCACGCCCCGCGCGCCCACGAGTTCGGTGTGCAGATCGGCCTGCCGGTAGCCCCGCACGAGCTCCCGCATCTCCCGCTGCGACTCCCGCGCCAGCCGCTGGACCTCGTCCATCTGCTCCAGCGCCGCCTCCGAGCCGCGCCGCGCCAGCTGCCCGGCGAGCTCGCTCTTGAGCGCGATCACCGCGAGGTTGCGGCCGAGCACGTCGTGCATGTCCCGCCCGAAGCGCAGCCGCTCCTCCGCGACCGCGAGCCGCGCCTGCACGCCCCGGGCGGCCTCCAGTTCCCACAGGACGGAGAGTATCCAGCCGGAGGTGCGCAGTGTGGCCATGCTCCACAGGCCGATGCCCATCAGGAACACGGCGACCGTGACCCCGCCGCTCCACTCGCCCGTGGGCAGGACGACGAGGACTCCGAGGCCGAGGGCGGTCGCGGCGGTGACGGCCAGGTATTTGCGGATGCGGGTCAGCAGGCTGCACGGACCGAAGAACATCAGCCCGCTGGCCTGCAGCACCATGCCCATGGTCGTCAGGTGCGCCATCCCGTCGACAGCGACCTTGACGACGAGGACGGTCGCCACGGTCGCGAACAGCACACCGGAGAAGAACAGGCGCCACCAGGGGGCGGGGCGCTTCCACAGGTAGTGGTCCAAACAGCGGGTGCCCAGACCGATGTTGTGGACGCAGTGGGCGAGGGACACGCCCAGCAGCAGCCACCCGAGGGGCCGGGGGCCGGGGCCGCCGAGCAGCGACGCGGCATTCGCCAGTGGGAACACGAAGGTGATGCCGGCCAGCATCCACCGTGTATAGCTGTCGACCTGGGCCGCCTTGCTCCGGCCCCGCCACTCCCGTACTCGCCCGCGCAGCCCCATGCGCCCGGCCCCCGTTCGTTCTCGCTACCCGCCGCCTCCCGGCCGGCTCACCGTCGCGGCTCCCA
Source organism: Streptomyces gamaensis (assembly GCF_042656465.1). Taxonomy (NCBI): domain Bacteria; kingdom Bacillati; phylum Actinomycetota; class Actinomycetes; order Kitasatosporales; family Streptomycetaceae; genus Streptomyces; species Streptomyces gamaensis. The sequence continues at coordinate 27,403 of NZ_JBHSPB010000003.1, read as the reverse complement.
GCGGAACCACCGTCGTACAGCAAACACGGCCAGCGCCACCCACACCAACGCGGTCACCAGATACTGCACGACGTCGCCCGCGCTCGCGCCGCCGAGCCAGCCGCCGCGCATCAGCTGTACGGCCGGGGTGAGCGGCAGCAGCCGGCAGGCCTGGGCCACCGGGTCCGGGAAGATCTCCAGCGGGATGAACAGCCCGGAGCCCAGGAGGGACAGCAGGAACAGGGGAGTGGTCACGAACTGGGCGCCCTCGACGGACTTGGCCCAGGCCGAGGTGGCCGCCGCCAGGGCGACGCACAGCACGAGGCCCAACAGCAGCCCGGCCACGAGGAGTTCGGGGCGCTCGACGGCCCGCAGGCGCAGCAGGGCCATGCCGCCGACGACCAGCAGCAGGCACTGCGCCACCGCCACGGTCACCGCCGGCAGCGCCGTGCCCGCGAGGATCTCCGTGTCGCTCGCCTCGCCCGTCCGCAGCCGCTTGAGGACCAGTTCCTCGCGGCGGGCGACATAGGCGGTGACCAGATTCTGATAGACGGCGAAAATCAGGATGTAACCGAATCCACCGGTGATGGACACTTCCAGAAGTGACATCCCGGTCTTTTCGACGTCGAGTTCCCCGGTCGCCCGGTGCATCGCGAACACCATGAGGGCAGGCATCAACAGCCCCATGTACAGCGCGGTCTTGCTGCGCCGGAGCAGCAGCAGCTCCGCCTTCCCCAGCGCCAGAACGCGCGATCCCGCCGTGGACGCCGCCGTGGATCCCGTAGTTGATGTCGCCATCACTTGCTCCTCCTCGAACCGGCCCCGGCCACCGCACGCCGCGCCGGCCCCGACTCCTCTTCCGGCTTCGGCTCCGGGGCCGAAGTCCCTTCCCCCGCACCGGCTATCGCCAGGAACGCCTCCTCCAGCGAGGCGGTGCGCGCGTCGAGCCCCTCCAGCTCCACGCCCTCGTCGCGGGCCCACAGCAGCAGCCCCGTCAGCGTGCGCTGCAACTCCCGCGTCTGGAGCTCTATTCGGCCCTGGCTCTCCTCGTGCCGGATCACGCCCAGCTCGGCCAGCGGCGGCAGATCGCCGACGAACCAGCCCACCGGCACCGCGAAGCGGATGCGCGAGGGATACTCCCCGATGACCTCGGAGGGGGCGCCGGAGGTCACGATCCGCCCCTCGCGCATGATGGCCAGCCGGTCCGCGAGCGCCTCGGCCTCTTCCAGATAGTGCGTGGTGAGCAGCACCGTCGTGCCGTCCTCGCGCAGCCGGCGCACCAACTCCCAGGTGGTGTGCCGGGCTTCGGGGTCGAGGCCGGTCGTCGGCTCGTCCAGGAAGAGCACCTCGGGCCGCCCGAGCAGCGCGAGCGCGAGGTCGAGCCGGCGCCGCTCGCCGCCGGAGAGCTGCTTGACCCGTACGTCCCGGCGCGGCCCCAGCCCCACGAGCTCCAGCGCCTCGCCGACGGGCCTGGCCCCCGTGGTGCAGCCCGCCCACATCCGCGTGGTCTCCGCCACCGTGAGGTCCGCGGGGAAGCCGCCTTCCTGGAGCATCACCCCGATCCGGGGCCGCACCGCGCGCCGCTCCGTGAACGGGTCGTGCCCCAGCACCCGCACCTGACCGCCCGTCGGGCGCGCCAGCCCCTCCAGGAGCTCGACCGTGGACGTCTTGCCCGCCCCGTTCGTCCCCAGGAGCGCGAACAACTCGCCGCGCCGCACGGTGAAGGAGACGTCCCGCACCGCCTCGAATCCCTTGCCGCCCTGCGGCCCGTAGCGGCGCCGCAGCCCCGCGGCCTCGATCACACAGTCCCCGATGTCCATGCTTCAAGGCTTCCGCCGGCCCGGCCCCGACATCAGTGCGGACTGTCATGACCTCGGATGACGTTTGTCATGAGGCCCCGGGCACCCCCGACACGACGAAGGCCCCGGTCGCAATGACCGGGGCCTTCATTCCCTGAGCGGACGACGAGATTCGAACTCGCGACCCTCACCTTGGCAAGGTGATGCTCTACCAACTGAGCCACGTCCGCATGCTCCCGACCGGCTCTCACCGGGCGGCGCGAACACCACTGTACCTGATCCACCGGGGTGGTCGGTAACCGTGATGAGAGCGGGTGACAGGGATCGCACGCTGCGCCTTCCCCTTGGAAAGGGGACGCTCTACTACTGAGCTACACCCGCATGACTCGCCCCAGCCGACCGCTCGCGCGGTCGGAGGACGATCAGAGCGGGTGACAGGAATCGCACACTGCGCCTTCCTCTTGGAAAGAGGACGCTCTACTACTGAGCTACACCCGCATGACTCGCCGCACCCGGCCACTGGCGTGGCCGGAGGACGATCAGAGCGGGTGACAGGAATCGCACACTGCGCCTCCCCCTTGGAAAGGGGGCGCTCTACTACTGAGCTACACCCGCGCGACCTCGGGCCCCGGCCGGTTTCCCGTCCGCGCCCCTCGGCGTTGATCCAGACTGTAGCTGATCATCCCGGGTGCTTGGCAAATCGAGTCCGGGAGAGGCCGGCGAGCGGACCCGCCGGGTCCGTCGCCCGCCTCACAGTGCGTCAGTGACCGCCCACGCGCGGGGCGTTGGAGCGGACGGAACCCGGACGGAGTCCGGACGAACCCGGACGGAACCGAGGTCGCCCCGCGCCGCCCCGCTCCCTCAGCGGGCCGCGTTGAACGCCTCGTACACCTTCTTCGGGATGCGGCCGCGCGGCGGCACGTCCATCCCGTGCGAGCGCGCCCACGCCCGCACCGCCGCCGGGTCCGGCGCGACGGCCGTGCGCTTGAAGGTCTTGCCGGAGCGGGAGTGCTTGCGGCCGGCCGCCACGTAAGGCGCCAGGGCACTCCGCAGTTTCTTCGCATTGGCAGCGTTCAGGTCGATCTCGTACGACTTGCCGTCGAGGCCGAAGATGACCGTCTCCGCGGCTTCCCCGCCGTCGATGTCGTCGGAGAGCGTGACCACTACTCGTTGCGCCACGGAAATCGGTCCTTTCGGCAGGCAGCACTGCGGTGATCTGCGGAGATGCTGCGGTTCCGGTTGTTTCTGAGCAAGGCTTATTCATTTGTACATCGAAGGGCAATGGAATGTGAAGCCCATAAAATTCCGGTCGGGCGGTCCGGCCGGCGTCGGCGCGGTGCCACAACCAGAGGTTGCCCTCTTTGCCGCCCATTCGGCACCCGGCTTCCCGGGCATTTTCCCGAGATTTTCCGGAGGGCCGGGGCGGGTCGATGCGTAAACGTGACAGGACGCCCACCATATCTATGCGCGTAGATTTTTTGAAGCTGTACGCTGGCGGCACCGCTTCAGCTCACGCACCACACACCGGGAGTGCCAGTGGCACGCGTCGTAGTCGACGTCATGCTCAAGCCGGAGATCCTCGACCCGCAGGGGCAGGCGGTGCAGCGCGCGCTGCCCCGCCTGGGTTTCGAGGGGATCGCCGACGTCCGTCAGGGCAAGCGCTTTGAACTGGAGGTGGAGGGTCCGGTCGACGAGGCCGCCCTCGCCCGAATCCACGAGATGGCGGAAACGTTTCTCGCCAACACGGTGATCGAGGACTTCACCGTGCGGGTCGACGGGGAGGCCGCAGCCGCCGGAGCGGACCGGTGACGGCACGTATCGGGGTCGTCACCTTCCCCGGCACGCTCGACGACCGCGACACCCAGCGCGCGGTCCGTATCGCCGGCCTGGAGCCCGTACCGCTGTGGCACCGCGACAAGGACCTCAAGCAGGTCGACGCGGTGGTGCTGCCCGGCGGCTTCTCCTACGGGGACTACCTGCGGGCGGGCGCCATCTCCCGCTTCTCGCCCGTGATGGGGACCGTCATCGACCAGGCGCGCGCGGGCCTGCCCGTGCTCGGCATCTGCAACGGCTTCCAGGTGCTCACCGAGTCGCACCTGCTGCCCGGCGCGATGCTGCGCAACGACCACCTGCACTTCGTCTGCCGCGACCAGAAGCTGCGGGTGGAGAACGCGGACACCGCCTGGACCAGTGACTACACGGCCGGCCAGGAGATCTCCGTCCCGCTGAAGAACATCGACGGGCGGTACGTCGCCGACGAGCGCACCCTGGACGAACTGGAGGCCGAGGGCCGCGTCGTCTTCCGCTACCTGGACGGCAACCCGAACGGTTCGCTCCGCGACATCGCCGGCATCACCAACGCCGCCGGCAACGTCGTCGGCCTGATGCCGCACCCCGAGCACGCCGTCGAGCCGCTGATCGGCACCGGCCGCACGGACGGGCTCGGCTTCTTCACCTCGATCCTCAAGAAGCTGGTCAAGGACGCAGCATGACTCTCGACACCGTCAAGCACGCCGGGGAGACCCCGGACGTCGAGCAGCCCTGGGCCGAACTCGGCCTGAAGCCGGACGAGTACGCGCGGATCCGCGACATCCTCGGCCGCCGCCCCACCGGTGCCGAGCTCGCCATGTACTCCGTGATGTGGTCCGAGCACTGCTCGTACAAGAGCAGCAAGGTCCACCTGCGCCAGTTCGGCGAGAAGGCCCCCGAGAACGATGCCCTGCTCGTCGGCATCGGCGAGAACGCCGGTGTCGTCGACGTGGGCCAGGGCTACGCGGTCACCTTCAAGGTCGAGTCGCACAACCACCCCTCGTACATCGAGCCCTACCAGGGCGCGGCCACCGGCGTCGGCGGCATCGTCCGCGACATCCTCGCGATGGGCGCCCGCCCGGTCGCGGTCATGGACCCGCTGCGCTTCGGCGCCGCCGACCACCCCGACACCAAGCGCGTCCTGCCGGGCGTCGTCGCGGGCATCGGCGGCTACGGCAACTGCCTGGGCCTGCCCAACATCGGCGGCGAGGTCGTCTTCGACGCCTGCTACCAGGGCAATCCGCTCGTCAACGCCCTGTGCGTGGGCGTGATGAAGCACGAGGACATCCACCTCGCGAAGGCCTCCGGCACGGGCAACAAGGTCATCCTGTACGGGGCCCGCACGGGCGGCGACGGCATCGGCGGCGTCTCGGTACTGGCCTCGGAGACCTTCGAATCGACCGGCCCGGCGAAGCGCCCCGCCGTCCAGGTCGGCGACCCCTTCCAGGAGAAGCTCCTCATCGAGTGCACCCTGGAGCTCTTCCGCGAGCACCTCGTCGAGGGCATCCAGGACCTCGGCGGCGCCGGTCTGTCCTGCGCCACCTCCGAGCTGGCCAGCGCCGGTTCCGGCGGGATGCGCGTCGAGCTGGACCGGGTGCCGCTGCGCGACGCGACGCTCTCGCCGGAGGAGATCCTCATGAGCGAGTCGCAGGAGCGCATGTGCGCGGTCGTCGCGCCCGGCAAGGTCGAGCGCTTCCTCGCGATCTGCGAGAAGTGGGACGTGATCGCCACCGTCGTCGGCGAGGTCACCGACGGCGACCGGCTGGAGATCTTCTGGCACGGCGAGCAGATCGTGGACGTACCGCCGCGTACGGTCGCCCACGAGGGCCCGGTGTACGAGCGCCCGTACGCCCGTCCCGACTGGCAGGACGCCCTGCGGGCCGACGACGCCAACAAGCTGCCGCGCCCGGAGCGCCCCGAGGAACTGCGCGAGCAGGTCCTGAAGGTGGTCTCCTCCCCGAACCAGGCGTCCAAGTCCTGGATCACCGACCAGTACGACCGTTTCGTGCAGGGCAATACGGTGCTGGCGCAGCCGGAGGACTCCGGCATGGTCCGCGTCGACGAGGACACCGATCTGGGTGTCGCGGTCGCCACGGACGGCAACGGCCGCTACACCAAGCTCGATCCGTACGCCGGGGCGCAGCTCGCGCTCGCCGAGTCGTACCGCAACGTGGCCGCCACCGGCGCGCGTCCGCTGGCCATCTCCAACTGCCTGAACTTCGGTTCGCCCGAGGACCCGGCGGTGATGTGGCAGTTCGCGGAGGCCACGCGCGGACTGGCGGACGGCTGTCTGGCCCTCGGTACGCCCGTCACCGGCGGCAACGTCTCGCTGTACAACCAGACCGGCGAGAACGCCATCCACCCGACCCCCGTGGTCGCGGTGCTCGGCGTCATCGACGACGTCAACCGCCGTACGCCGATGGCTTTCTCGGACGAGGGACATCTGCTCTATCTCCTGGGTGACACCGAGGAGGAGCTGGGCGGCTCCGCCTGGTCGCAGGTGGTCCACGGCCACCTCGGCGGGCTGCCGCCGGCCGTCGACCTGGACCGCGAGAAGCTCCTCGGCGAGATCCTGATCGCCGCCTCCCGCGACGGCATGATCGACGCGGCGCACGACCTGTCGGACGGCGGTCTGATCCAGGCCGTGACCGAGTCCTGCCTGCGTGGCGGGAAGGGCGCGCGCCTGGTCGTGCCGGACGGGCTGGACGCCTTCACGTTCCTGTTCTCCGAGTCGGCGGGCCGCGCGGTCGTCGCGGTGCCGCGCAGCGAGGAGCTGCGCTTCTCCGACATGTGCGGTGCACGCGGGCTGCCCGCGACCCGTATCGGTGTCGTGGACGGCCAGGAGATCGACGTGCAGGGCCAGTTCACGATCCCGCTGGCCGAGTTGCGCGAGGCGCACGAGGAGACGATCCCGGCGCTTTTGGCGTAACGAACGCGAACGCCGTTGCGGCGGAAGGAAATTCCGCCGCAACGGCACGGCAGCGTGCCCGAGGCCGCCGACGGCGGCAAGCCCCCACAAGGGACCGAACGACCGTGTTCCGAGCAACGGGTGGCGCGCGGGGCTAAGGTCGCCCACATGCCCCCCGCACAACGCAAGGCGCGCCCCCGCACCTACGACCTCGCGAAGACGCGCACGGCGCTGACAGCGCAACTCACGCACGTACGCGAAGCCATCGCATCCCAGGACGAAAGCAAGGTCGCGCACACCGCACAGCACATCACGGCAAGCGTGAACACCGTCACCCGCCTGCTGAACCGCCCCGCCCCCGCAAAACGCGACCTGACCGCCGCCCAGTGGGCGGCCAACGCGCCCGAACTGGCCCCGGACACAGAGGCACTCGACCAAACCGCACTCGACCAAGCCGCACGCGACCTCACCGAAGCCACCACCACCGCCCCCGGCGACAGACTCCTCGCAACCCCCGCCGGAGGCATACGACTCGACGACTTCCTCGCCACCCGCTGCGTCGAACTCGTCGTGCTCACCCACGATCTGGCGGCCGCGCTGGGCACGGAGATCCCCTACGACCGCCAGGCCCTGGCCACCGCCACCCGTGTCCTGGCGGACGCGCTCGCCGTGCGGGCGCCCGGCGGCGCCGTGGAGGTCCGTATCCCGCCGTTCGCCGTGGTCCAGTGCGTCGAGGGGCCCCGGCACACCCGGGGTACCCCGCCGGGGGTGGTCGAGACCGACCCGCTGACCTGGCTGCGCCTGGCCACGGGCCGTACGGGCTGGGCGGAGGCCGTGGAGTCCGCGGCGGTCACGGCCAGTGGCGAACGGGCCGATCTCTCGGCGCAACTCCCCCTGCTCACTTGAGTGAACGGGGACAATCGGTGATGCGCTGTAGGCGCTGTGTGGCTGTGCGTGGTGTGAGGCATCCGGGCCCGTCCCCGGTTCGGATGAACCTGCTCCCTGCCATAGACTCGTGGTGTGCCTCGTGGTGACGGACGACTCAGCCACGACCTGCTCCCCGGTGAGAAGGGCCCCCAGGACGCCTGCGGCGTCTTCGGTGTCTGGGCTCCGGGAGAAGAGGTCGCCAAACTCACCTATTTCGGGCTGTATGCGCTGCAGCACCGTGGACAGGAGTCCGCGGGCATCGCGGTGAGCAACGGCTCCCAGATCCTCGTGTTCAAGGACATGGGGCTGGTCTCCCAGGTCTTCGACGAGACCTCTCTCAGCTCTCTCCAGGGCCATATCGCCATCGGCCACGCCCGCTACTCCACCACCGGTGCCTCGGTGTGGGAGAACGCGCAGCCGACCTTCCGGGCGACCGCGAACGGCTCCATCGCCCTCGGTCACAACGGCAACCTGGTCAACACGGCCGAGCTCGCCGAGCTGGTCGCCGCCCTGCCCCGGGAGAACGGCCGGGCCACCCAGGTCGCCGCGACCAACGACACCGACCTGGTCACCGCCCTGCTCGCGGGCCAGACCGACGCGGACGGCAAGCCGCTGGCCATCGAGGACGCCGCCAAGAAGGTCCTCCCGGACGTCAAGGGCGCCTTCTGTCTCGTCTTCATGAACGAGCACACCCTCTACGCCGCCCGTGACCCGCAGGGCGTCCGCCCGCTGGTCCTCGGCCGGCTGGAGCGCGGCTGGGTGGTGGCCTCCGAGACCGCCGCCCTGGACATCTGCGGGGCCTCCTTCGTCCGCGAGATCGAGCCGGGCGAGCTGATCGCCATCGACGAGCACGGGGTGCGCTCCTCCCGCTTCGCGCAGGCCCGGCCCCGCGGCTGCGTCTTCGAGTACGTGTATCTCGCCCGCCCGGACACCGACATCGCGGGCCGCAACGTCTATCTCTCCCGCGTGGAGATGGGCCGCCGGCTCGCCCAGGAGGCCCCGGTCGAGGCCGATCTGGTGATACCGACCCCGGAGTCCGGCACCCCGGCCGCCGTCGGCTACGCCGAGGCCAGCGGCATCCCCTACGGCGCGGGCCTGGTGAAGAACGCCTACGTGGGCCGTACCTTCATCCAGCCCAGCCAGACCATCCGCCAGCTCGGCATCCGCCTCAAGCTCAACCCGCTCAAGGACGTCATCAAGGGCAAGCGCCTGGTCGTCGTCGACGACTCGATCGTGCGCGGCAACACCCAGCGCGCCCTGGTGCGGATGCTGCGCGAGGCCGGCGCCGCCGAGGTGCACGTGCGGATCTCGTCGCCGCCGGTGAAGTGGCCGTGCTTCTTCGGTATCGACTTCGCGACCCGCGCCGAGCTGATCGCCAACGGGATGTCCGTCGAGGAGATCGGCAGGTCGCTGGGCGCGGACTCGCTGGCGTACATCTCCCTCGACAGCATGATCGAGGCGACGACGATCCCGAAGTCGGACCTGTGCCGTGCCTGCTTCGACGGCGAGTACCCGATGGAGCTGCCCGACCCCGAGCTGCTCGGCAAGCAGCTGCTGGAGACCGAGCTGGCCGGCGGCGCGGACGCCGCCGACGCCCTCCGTCGCCCGTGAAGGCCCCCGCAGTACCGGAACGACACGAAAGACTTCGACGCCATGTCTGAGACCACCAGTGCCACCGGCGCCAGCTACGCGGCCGCGGGCGTCGACATCGAGGCGGGCGACCGCGCCGTCGAGCTCATGAAGACGTGGGTGCGCAAGGCCACCCGCCCCGAGGTCGTCGGCGGCCTCGGCGGCTTCGCGGGCCTCTTCGACGCGAGCGCCCTCAAGGGGTACGAGCGCCCGCTGCTCGCCTCCGCGACCGACGGCGTCGGCACCAAGGTCGACATCGCCCGCCGCATGGGCGTCTACGACACGATCGGCCACGACCTGGTCGGCATGGTCGTCGACGACCTCGTCGTCTGCGGCGCCGAGCCGCTGTTCATGACCGACTACATCTGCGTCGGCCGGGTCCGCCCCGAGCGGGTCGCCGCGATCGTCAAGGGCATCGCCGAGGGCTGCGTCCTCGCGGGCTGCGCCCTGGTCGGCGGCGAGACCGCCGAGCACCCCGGGCTGCTCGGCGAGGACGAGTTCGACGTGGCCGGGGCCGGTACCGGGGTCGTCGAGGCGGACCGGCTGCTGGGCGCGGAGCTCGTCCGCGAGGGTGATGCGGTCATCGCCATGGCCTCCTCGGGACTTCACTCGAACGGGTACTCACTGGTCCGCCATGTGCTGTTCGACCGGGCGGGCTGGAAGCTGGACCGCGAGGTCCCGGAGTTCGGCCGCACCCTCGGCGAGGAGATGCTGGAGCCGACGCGGATCTACTCGCTGGACTGCCTGGCCCTGGCCCGTACGGCCGAGGTGCACGCCTTCTCGCACATCACCGGCGGCGGGCTGGCGGCCAATCTGGCCCGGGTGATCCCGGACGGGCTGCACGCGCGCATCGACCGGTCGACGTGGACGCCGGGCGCGGTCTTCGAGCTGGTCGGCCGGCTCGGTCAGGTCGAGCGGCTGGAGCTGGAGAAGACGCTCAACATGGGCGTCGGGATGGTCGCGGTCGTTCCCGGGCAGTCGGTCGAGGTCGCGCTCGCGGCCCTCGCGGACCGGGGCGTGGACGCCTGGGTCGCCGGCGAGATCGTCGAACTCGGCGATCGCACCGAGGCCGTGGCTCTGACCGGGGCATATGCGGGCTGAGCTGTGCCTCGTGGGGGCGGGCACGCAGGGGCCGGCACCGCAGTGCGGGGGGCGGCCGGTGTGCCCGGGAGGCCGAGCGGCAGCGGTGCGGCAAGCGCACAGAACCCGGTCCGGGGCGGGCCCCGGACCGGGTCAGGAGGAATGCGGCGTCAAGCGCGGCGACGGTACGAGGAGCGGTCGGGCGACTGCTCGTCCTCTTCCTCGTCGTCCTTGTTGTAACGCTCCGCGTACTGAGCGTACGGATCCTCGTCAGGCTCGTCGTCGAACGGCTCGCGGTTCGGCGGCTGCTTCGACGTCGCTGCGCCCAGCTCAGTGGCCAGACGTGAGAGGTCCGTCCCGCCGCTGTTGTACTTCAGCTGGCGGGCGACCTTTGTCTGCTTGGCCTTGGCCCGGCCGCGCCCCATGGCTCGACCCCCTCAATGACGGGGCTCGACGGCCCCAGAGTCTTGACACGCGTTCACGTTCATGAGTCAGAGCGGACCCCGAAGAAGGATCCGGCCTGTAGGGCTTCAACGGTACCTGCTTCCGCGGCCATACGGTACGTCGCCCGCATGACGTGCCACGCAGCACAACCCGCGGGGAGCCCTGTCCTCGCTGGTCAGCTGCGATTTTAACGTGTCCTGGACGCCGACCCGCCGAGGGGTGGTGAGGCATCTCTCGCTCACCACCGTTCCCGGGGCCCGCCTGTAGGGACCCGCAGGGGCGCGAGGGGACCGTTGTACGGGCCTCGGACACCCCTGCGTCCTTCGTCGGTCCGTCACCTTGCGACGGGTTCGCGTCGCGCGGGGTGACCGGACGCGCGTCGGCGGGGTCAGCGGCCGACGCCTCCGGTGGTCCGCTGCCGGGCCTCGGCCATGCGCTGCTCGGCGAGCCGGTCCGCCGCCACCGCCGGCGGAATCCCGTCCGCCTTCGCCCGATCGAATATGGCCAAAGTCGTGTCGAAAATCTTTGCCGCCTTGGCCTTCGCGCGGTCGAAATCAAAACCGTGGAGTTCGTCCGCGACCTGGATCACGCCGCCCGCGTTCACCACGTAGTCGGGGGCGTAGAGGATGCCGCGGTCGGCGAGATCCTTCTCGACGCCGGGGTGGGCGAGCTGGTTGTTGGCCGCGCCGCACACGATCCGCGCGGTCAGGGCCGCCACGGTCGCGTCGTCCAGCGCGCCGCCGAGCGCGCACGGCGCGTACACGTCCAGCGGGGAGCGGACCAGGACCTCGGCGTCGACGACGGACGTCACCTTCGGGTGGCGGGCGATGATCCGTTCGACGGCCTCGGCGCGCACATCGGTGATCACGACCTCGGCGCCGTCCTCGACGAGGTGGTCGACGAGGTGCCGGCCGACCTTGCCGACGCCGGCGACGCCGACCCGGCGGCCGCGCAGCGTCGGCGAGCCCCACTGCGTCTGCGCTGCGGCGCGCATGCCCTGGAAGACGCCGAAGGCGGTGAGCACGGAGGAGTCGCCCGCGCCGCCTTGCTCGGGGGAGCGGCCGGTGGTCCAGCGGTTGACGCGGGCGACGACGTCCATGTCCTCGACGTAGGTGCCGACGTCGCACGCCGTGACGTAGCGCCCGCCGAGGGAGGCCACGAAACGCCCGTAGGCGAGCAGGAGTTGCTCGGTCTTGATCTGGTCGGGATCACCGATGATCACGGCCTTCCCGCCGCCGTGATCGAGCCCCGCGAGGGCGTTCTTGTAGGACATGCCGCGCGAGAGGTTGAGCGCGTCGAGGACCGCCTCCTCGTCCGAGGCATAGGCGTGGAAGCGGGTGCCGCCGAGGGCCGGGCCCAGGGCGGTGGAGTGCAGGGCGATCACGGCGCGCAGGCCGCTCTCCCGGTCCTGGCACAGCACCACCTGCTCATGGCCACCCTGCTCGGTGCGGAACAGGGTGTGCAGGACTCCGTCGGCATCCGGGGAAGGACGTACGTCAGCCACTGTGGTGACTCCATAGGTCGCGGAGGTCGCCCTCCGTGGGGTGGTGGAGGGCCGGTTGGCACGAGCGTAGGCCCAACCGGCCCGCGCGACGGGGGCAGTGCAGAGGATCACTCTCCCGTGGAGCGCCGCCGTGGGACGATCAGGGCAGCGGGCGGGGAGGGGCGGCAACTCCCCGGGAGATCCTCCGGCTTGAGGGAGCGGGTGTGGGTTCGGCGTCGACGGTGACCGTGCCGTACGCGGCATACCTACGGGTCTACGAGCCGCTGGCCGCGTTCCCCGGACCGGAGCGCGCGCACTGGGCGCGCTATGCCCGGCGCGAGGAGCTGCCCGGCGCGCAGGAGGAGCTGCGGCGCTCGCTCGCCGATCTGCTCCCGACGCCGCCGGTGCCCGTCCCGGTGCACGAGAGCGGCGACGCTTTCATCGCGTATCAGGACGGGGTGCTGTGCGTGTGCCCGTGGCGGACCCGGCTGCGGGGCTGGCTCGCGCTGGGGGAGCTCGCCGGGGCGCTGCCGGCGCCGGTGCTGGACGCGGCGCTGCCGCCGGTGGTGCGCCGGCAGGCCGAGGCGGACTACGAGCGCTGGCTGGAGCGCAATCCGGACGCCCGGCCGTGGATCCGTACCGCGACCTGGCAGGTGCCGTTGCGCTGGTTCGTCCTCTTCGCGGACGAGGAGCGCGAGTTCGGCAAGGGCGAGCCGGGTGGTGAGGGGCTCGTGCTGCGCTACCGCACGCCCATGGTGCAGGCGCGGCGCCGGGTGGCGCGGGGGCTGCGCACGCTCAAGGACGCCATGGACGAGGGGCCGCTGATCGACGGGCTGGTGGATGTGGGGCGGTGGCTGGAGGAGTTCCATCCGCGTTCCCTGGTGGAGCTGGACTACGGGGGGCTGGTGCACATGGTGCCCGAGAAGCACCTGGCCGAGGACCGTTCCGCGTTCGACACCGCCGAGGGGCTGGCCGCGCTGCGTGCCGGGGACGGGGCGCGGGCCGGGGAGGCCTACCGGAGGCTGACGGAACGTTGGGCCGTGGTCCGCAACCGGCAGTACGCGAATTGAACTTCCTTGCTCAGCGCGCAATTGATGGCCTGGATCGGACGGTGTGGCCGCGCGCGTGGTGCAGGGTGGAACTCCTGTGGAACACGGGCCGGGACCTAGGTCCCGATACGGTCCTATGCGGGCAACCGTGACCTAACGCACTTACGTCAGGTCTTGCGCCCATCGCCCATCCTCATGGCAAAATAGGACAAGGAGTCCAGGAAGGGCTCCTTCCGCTCAACTTGGGGCGGAAGTATCGGTATTGCACTCCTTGGCAGAGTTGATGACCCCTGATCCCGCTGTGACTGATCGTCACTGTGGCGTGACTGTCCGCTATGGCATGGTCCATCGGCTTCCGTCGAGGTTGAACACCTGAGAGGGCAATTCCATCGGTTTGGCCGACGAGGCTGGACAGATGGTGTAGTTGTAGTGCCGAGGACAAGCCGTTCGTCCTATAACCGACTCGGCCCGCGTCCGCCATTTCGGGCAACGCGGGTCAAGGTGCAGAATTTAGAGGAAAGAACCGACCCCGTGCTCGGTTCTCCCGAGGAGGCCGCTCATGACCGCTCGCACCCCTGATGCCGAGCCGCTGCTGACCCCGGCTGAGGTTGCCACGATGTTCCGCGTGGACCCGAAGACGGTCACGCGGTGGGCGAAGGCAGGCAAGCTCACGTCCATCCGTACGCTCGGAGGACACCGCCGTTACCGCGAAGCGGAGGTCCGCGCCCTGCTGGCGGGCATTCCGCAGCAGCGCAGCGAGGCCTGAACAACCGTATGACCGGGCGTTTTTCCGGGGCCCCCAACCCGGCGGAACACCCGCGCACCACCTGAGCTCCAAGCGACCCGGCGCCTGCCCCAACAGGCGCCGTGCCCACCGACTTGGGCGGTCGCCGATCGCGCTGGACTCCGCCGGGTCCAGCGCGATCTTTTTGTGTCTGGACGCCACCCCGGTGGCCGTCCTGGAGGTGCCGGCGGCCGTTCCGGGACGGGTTTCTGGCGGTGTTTCAGGTGAACGTGGCGTCAACGTCGCGTCAAAGAAGGGGGGTTGGGTCACCCGGGCCCGCAGTCGCCCCGGAGCGCTCCGGAGTCAGTGCAATTGCACATATTAAATTGACCCGTTGCCGACAGGGTGTGAGTTCCCGTACCCGGGAAAGTCTTCGCGTGACTCCCGTCACATTGCCGCAGGGTCCGCCGGCGCCCGGCGTGGAGGTGAGGAGGCCCGTTCCGCGGGGCACGGTGCTGCCGTTCGCCCTGTGTGCCGCGCGCTGTTCCCAGCCTGGCATCCGACTCCCGCCGGGACAGCCGCCGTTGGTCACCCGCGGCCGGGACTTTCGGCCCCCCGGGGACAGGGTCAGCCGGCCCCTGTGCCGTCCGGCGTGCTCCCGGCCTCCTGGGCGAGCCGCAGGAGCCGGTGGCACACCGCGCAGTGCCGGGTCAGATGGCGATAGCCGGAGGCGGCCGCCAGGTGGGCGCGCAGCAGTGCCCGCGTCTCGTGCCGGATGCTCTCGGTCCGTTTGGATGCGGTCCCGGTGGTCGTCGTCATGGAGCGCAGCACCTCCACTGTCTGGGTACCCCTGGCACGTGTCCCAGTCAAGGTCGAACGCGAAAGGCCCAGCCCCCAAGGGGCCGGGCCTTCAACTGCTGCGGTCCTGACGGGATTTGAACCCGCGGCCTCCACCTTGACAGGGTGGCGAGCACTCCAAACTGCTCCACAGGACCTTGCTCCGCTTCCCACTCCCGTGGGCTGCTGAGGAGACTCTACAGCAGGTCAGGGGGTGCGGTCGAACCCGATCACGGCCATGCCCCCGGCTTCCGCCCCGGCCCGGCCCCCGCACCGCCCACGGCCCGTACGCCCCTGGGGCAGGACCTAGGGGACCAGCCGGTCGATCGCCTTCGTGATCCGCTTGTCGGAGACCGGGTGGGCCGTGCCCAGGGCGTGCGCGAAGTAGCTCACCCGCAGCTCCTCGATCATCCAGCGGACCTCGCGGACCTCCTGCGGCACCGGGTGCCCCTGGGGGAACTGCTCCAGCAGCCACGCGTACTCGTCCTGCATGTCCCGCGCCTTCGCCATCCGGGCGCGGTCGCGCTCGGCGTTCGACGGCAGCTGGGTGAGCCGCCGGTCGACGGCCACGAGATACCGCAGCAGATCCGGCAGCCGGCGGACCCCGTGCTCGGTCACGAAGCCCGGCGCGACGAGCCACGCGAGCTGCTCACGCACATCCGCGAGCGACTCCGCCAGGACCGCGCTCGTGGACAGCGGCGGCGACTTCAGCCGGCGCTCGCACGACTGCCAGGCGGCCAGCACCTCCTGCGTCCTGCGGACCGCGTCCAGCGTCGCGTCGACGATGTCGGCGCGCACGGCGTCGAACAGCTTGCGGAAGGACTCCTCGTCCCACGCCGGACCGCCGTGCGCGGCGATCAGCTTGTCGGCGGCACCGGAGACGCAGTCGTCGAAGAGGGCCGTGATCGAGCCGTGCGGGTTCGCCGACAGCGCCAGCTTCTGCGGATTGCTCAGCCGGTCCTGGGCGAACTTCGCCGGGTTCGACGGCAGGTTCAGAAGAATCAGCCGGCGGGTGCCCCGCCACATCGCCTCGCCCTGCTCGGCCTCCGTGTCGAACAGCTTCACCGCCACCGAGGAACCCTCGTCGACCAGCGCCGGGTACGCCTTGACCGGCTGCCCGGCCCGCCGGGTCTCGAAGACGCGCTCCAGAGTGCCGATCGTCCACTGCGTGAGCCCGGACCGCTGCTCCGGCCCGCGCGCTGCCGCGCCGTCCCCGGAGGCCCGGCCGCCCCGTCTGTCGCGCCCGTCCCGCTCGGCCTGCTCGAAGGCGCGGTTGATCGCGGCCTGCGTCTTCGGCCTGAGGCGGATCCGCAGGGCTTCGAGGTCCTTGTCCTCCGCGATCTTCCGCCTGCGCTCGTCGGTGATCCGGAACGTGACCTTCAGATGGTCGGGGACCTTCGCCAGGTCGAAGTCCTCCGCCGTCACCGGCACGCCCACCATCCGCTGGAGCTCGCGCGCCAGCGCGGCCGGCAGCGGCTCCTGCAGGGGCACGGCCCGCTCCAGGAACGCCTTCGCGTAGTTCGGCGCCGGCACGTAGTTGCGGCGGATCACCTTGGGCAGCGAACGGATCAGCTCGGTCACCAGATCCTCGCGCAGCCCCGGGATCTGCCAGTCGAAGCCCTCGGCCGTGACCTGGTTGAGCACCTGGAGCGGAACATGGACGGTCACACCGTCCGCGTCCGCGCCCGGCTCGAACTGGTAGGTCACCTTGAACTTCAGCCGGCCCTGCCGCCAGGAGTCCGGATAGTCCTCCTTGGTGACCGCCCCGGCCTTCTCGTTGATGAGCATGGAGTGCTCGAAGTTCAGCAACTCCGGCTCTTCGCGCCGCTTGTGCTTCCACCAGGAGTCGAAGTGGGCGCCGGAGACGATGTGTTCGGGCAGCCGCTGGTCGTAGAAGTCGAAGAGCGTCTCGTCGTCGACGAGGATGTCGCGGCGGCGGGCCCGGTGCTCCAGCTCCTCGACCTCGCCGAGGAGTCTGCGGTTGTCGTGGAAGAACTGGTGGTGCGTGCGCCAGTCGCCCTCCACGAGCGCGTTGCGGATGAACAGCTCGCGGCTGGTCTCCGGGTCGATACGCCCGTAGTTCACCTTCCGCTGGGCCACGACCGGCACGCCGTAGAGCGTCACGCGCTCGTACGCCATCACGGCCGCCTGCTTCTGCTCCCAGTGCGGCTCGCTGTAATTGCGCTTGACCAGATGCTGGGCCAGCGGCTCGATCCACTCCGGCTCGATCTTCGCGTTGACCCGGGCCCACAGCCGCGAGGTCTCCACGAGCTCGGCCGACATCACCCAGCGCGGCTGCTTCCTGAACAGCGCCGAACCCGGGAAAACGGCGAACTTGGCGCTGCGGGCACCCAGATACTCGTTCTTCTCGGTGTCCTTCAGACCGATATGGGAGAGCAAGCCCGCGAGCAGTGACTGGTGCACGCGCTCCGGCGCCGCGTCCTCCTCCGACAGATGCACACCCATGGACTTGGCGACCGTCCGCAGCTGCGAGTAGATGTCCTGCCACTCACGTATGCGCAGATAGTTCAGGAACTCCGCACGGCACATGCGGCGGAACGCCGACGACGACAGCGCCTTCTGCTGCTCCCGCACATACCGCCACAGGTTCAGGAAGGCCAGGAAGTCGCTGGACTCGTCCTTGAACCGGGCATGCTGCTGGTCGGCCTGCTGCTGCTTGTCCGTGGGCCGCTCGCGCGGATCCTGGATCGACAGCGCCGCCGCGATCACCATGACCTCGCGGACACAGCCGTTGGTATCCGCCTCCAGCACCATACGGGCCAGCCGCGGGTCGACCGGCAGCTGCGAGAGCTTGCGCCCCAGTCCCGTGAGCCGCTTCTTCGCATCTTTCTGCTTCGGATCGAGCGCCCCCAGCTCCACCAGCAGGTCCACGCCGTCCTTGATGTTGCGGCGGTCCGGCGGGTCGATGAACGGGAACTTCTCGATGTCGCCGAGACCGGCCGCCGTCATCTGCAGAATGACGGACGCCAGATTCGTCCGCAGGATCTCGGCGTCGGTGAACTCCGGCCGGGAGAGAAAGTCGTCCTCCGAGTACAGCCGGATACAGATGCCGTCGGAGGTACGGCCGCAGCGGCCCTTGCGCTGGTTCGCGCTTGCCTGCGACACCGGCTCGATCGGCAGCCGCTGCACCTTCGTGCGATGGCTGTAGCGGGAGATACGGGCGAACCCCGGGTCGATGACATAACGGATGCCCGGCACCGTCAGCGAGGTCTCCGCGACATTCGTCGCCAGCACGATGCGGCGGCCCGCGTGCGGCTGGAAGACACGGTGCTGCTCGGCGTGCGACAGCCGCGCGTACAACGGCAGGATCTCCGTGCTCTGCCCGACCGCGCCGCCGGCGCTCTGCAGCTTCTTGTGCAGCGCGTCCGCCGTGTCACGGATCTCCCGCTCGCCGGAGAGGAAGACGAGGATGTCGCCCGGACCCTCGGCCCGCAGCTCGTCCACCGCGTCACAGATCGCGGTCACCTGATCGCGGTCGGCCTCCCCGGAATTCTCCTCCAGCAGCGGCCGGTAACGGACCTCCACCGGATACGTGCGGCCACTCACCTCGACGATCGGGGCATCCCCGAAATGCCGCGAGAAACGCTCCGGGTCGATCGTCGCCGACGTGATGACGACCTTCAGGTCGGGGCGGCGCGGCAGCAGCTGCGCGAGATAGCCCAGGATGAAGTCGATGTTGAGGCTGCGCTCGTGCGCCTCGTCGATGATGATCGTGTCGTACTGGCGCAGCTCCCGGTCCGTCTGGATCTCGGCCAGCAGAATGCCGTCCGTCATCAGCTTGACCAGGGTCTCGCCGCCGACCTGGTCGGTGAAACGGACCTTCCAGCCGACCGCCTCGCCCAGCGGGGACCGCAGCTCCTCGGCGACCCGCTCCGCGACCGTGCGCGCCGCGATCCGGCGCGGCTGCGTGTGCCCGATCAGGCCCTTGACGCCACGGCCCAGCTCCAGACAGATCTTCGGGATCTGCGTGGTCTTGCCGGAACCGGTCTCGCCCGCGACGATCACGACCTGGTGGTCGCGGATCGCCTTGAGGATCTCGTCCTTCTTCTGGCTGACCGGCAGCTGCTCCGGATACGAGACCGCCGGCACGGACGCACGACGCCCCGCGACACGCGACTCCGCCTCCACGACCCCCTCCGCGATCTCGGCCAGCACGGCCTCACGGGCCTCGGTCTTACGGATACGACGCGCACCGTCCAGCCGCCGCCCCAGCCGCTGCTGATCGCGGAGCGTCAGCTCGGACAGGCGGCCGGCAAGACCGGCGAAGGTGGCGAGGGCAGGCTGCGTAGACATACGGGATCCAGGATCGCACCCTGCGCCACGAAGCGGCGAACGCATTTAGGGGGCCGGCCCCCTGGCCCCGGGCCCCGGCGGGGCGGCCCGCCCGCCGAGGCTGGCCGGGGGCGCGTGGGGCCGGGCCGACCGGGGGCGGGCCCCTGGCCCCGACCCGGTCCTCCGGGGGCAGCGACGGCTGGCCGGGGACGCGTGGGCTCGGGGGCACCCCGAAAACATCGGACCCCGGTGCGGGGCGGGTGCCTCACCGCAGCCGGGGCTGCGGAACCGGCGGCCGGGCATGCCCGGAAAAAGCACTGGGCCCCCCGACGCGAGTCGGGGGGCCCACCGTGGCTGGGGCCGGGGTCGAACCGGCGACCTTCCGCTTTTCAGGCGGACGCTCGTACCAACTGAGCTACCCAGCCGAGCGATCACGCAAGTGATCACAGCGGTCCTGACGGGATTTGAACCCGCGGCCTCCACCTTGACAGGGTGGCGAGCACTCCAAACTGCTCCACAGGACCAAGCAATGTGCGAGCACTAGTCTCGCACATGGTGATGCGTGCCCCCAACGGGATTCGAACCCGTGCTACCGCCTTGAAAGGGCGGCGTCCTGGGCCACTAGACGATGAGGGCTGATGGCCCACCTGGGCGCTTCGCAGCGCGTCGGGGACGTGAGAAGCATATGGGATGCGAGGTGGGAACGCCAAAACGGTTACCCGCGACGGGGGAGCGCGACAGGGGAGCGGCCCCTGGCCGACGTGACCGGCGCCGCCACGGCGCCCCCGCACGGCCCGCGCGTCCCCCGCCCCCGTGGCCGACAATGGCCGCGTGCTGGAGATGACGCGCGAGGAGTTCGAGGAACTGGTCGCCGAGGCCCTGGACCGCATCCCCCCGGAGCTGACGCGGCTGATGGACAACGTGGCCGTGTTCGTCGAGGACGAGCCGCCGGCGGAGGATCCGGAGCTGCTCGGTCTGTACGAGGGGACGCCGCTGACCGAGCGCGGCGAGTGGTACGCGGGCTCGCTGCCGGACCGGATCACGGTCTTCCGGGGGCCGACGCTGCGGATGTGCGAGAGCCGGGAAGAGGTCGTACGCGAGGCCGAGGTGACGGTCGTTCACGAGGTGGCCCACCACTTCGGTATCGACGACGCGCGCCTCCACGAACTCGGCTACGGCTGACAGGCACGGGTGCAGGCGCGCGTACGGGCGCAGGAACAAGCACCGGCACCGGATACGGCTGAGGCGCCGGCACCCCGCAGTGGCGCACGGGGTGCGTGGGGGCGGCGCGCCGCGGGTTGAGGCGGCGGCGTGCGCGCCGCGCGTGTCCTGGGCGGGGCGGGCCCAGTTGGGCAGGGGGCCCTGTCCTGTGCGGGTCCCGCGCCAGCCCCATCGCGGGTCCCGCGCCGGCCCCCACGCGAGTCCCGCGCGAACCCGAAGGCGGTCCGTCCATGCGCCCCCAGCAAGCCCACGCAGCCGTCACCCGGATCGCGGCCACGGCCGTCGCGGCCCTGGCCCTCGGCGGGTGCATGAGCGTGAGCGACCCGCAGCGCCCGGCGCCGTCGACGCGCTCGGACAAGGTGCGCGAGACGGGGTCCGAGCTGGACGACGGGGTGCGGGCCCCGGGCCGCGCGCCCGGCGCCCGTATGGACGGCAAGTCGGCCAAGGGCGGCGCGAGCGGCGGCCCGGCGTCGCGCGGTGCCTCGCCGGTGGCGTCCGGTTCGGGGGCGCCTTCGGAGGCGCCCGCGCAGCCCTCGGCGGATCCGGGGCGGCGCCCGGCGCCGAAGCCGAAGCCGCCGTCGAGCTCGGGTCCGGGCCCGCTGCCTCCGCCGCAGCGGCCGTCCTCGCCGTCCCCGGCGGCGCCGACGCAGCCGTCCAGCCCGTCCCCGGAGTCGCCGGTGTCGCATCCGCCGTCGACGTCGTCCCCGCCGTCGC
The DNA here is from genome assembly GCF_042656465.1 of Streptomyces gamaensis. NCBI lineage: Bacteria > Bacillati > Actinomycetota > Actinomycetes > Kitasatosporales > Streptomycetaceae > Streptomyces > Streptomyces gamaensis. The sequence continues at coordinate 6,507 of NZ_JBHSPB010000003.1, read as the reverse complement.
CGCAGCCGGGGCCGCGGTCGGCCTCGGCGTCGTGAGGGCGTCCGGTGGCGGAGTCCTGTGCAGGACGTGTGGCGGACGTCATGGGGGCGAGCCGGGCAGCGGCTTGCGCCGCCTGCCCCGAGGTGCGTATGGTGGTAGATCGTTTGATCCCATTTGCCCGGCGCCACGTAGAAGCGCGCCGTGTGGCGCGTTCCTTACCTTGCCGTGGCTGACCGCATCGAGGCGGTCATTTGTGAAGCCGACACGGAGCTTGGGCGCGTGCCGAAACTCCGGAAGGTTTCGCATTTCGCATGACTGTTTCTCCTGACCTCACCGCTGACGTCACCCTCGACGAGCTGGAGCAGGCCGTGGCCGCCGACGCCGTCGACACCACCAACGCTGTCGACACCGCCGACACCGCCGACGCCGTCGAGAGCGCGGAGGCCGCCGAGGCCGCCGAGCCCACCATCACCTTCGCCGACCTCGGTCTGGACGAGGCGATCGTCCGCAAGCTCGCGCAGAACGGCGTGACCACGCCCTTCCCGATCCAGGCCGCGACCATCCCGGACGCTCTGGCCGGCAAGGACATCCTGGGCCGTGGCCGTACGGGCTCCGGCAAGACCCTCTCCTTCGGTCTGCCGCTGCTGTCCCTGCTGGCCGGCGGCCGCACGGAGAAGAAGCGCCCCCGCGGTCTGATCCTCACCCCGACCCGTGAGCTGGCGATGCAGGTCGCCGACGCCCTGCAGCCCTACGGCGACGTCCTCGGCCTGAAGATGAAGGTCGTCTGCGGCGGTACGTCGATGGGCAACCAGATCTACGCCCTGGAGCGCGGCGTCGACATCCTCGTCGCCACCCCGGGCCGGCTGCGCGACATCATCAACCGGGGCGCCGCCTCCCTGGACGAGGTGAAGGTCGCCGTCCTCGACGAGGCGGACCAGATGGCCGACATGGGCTTCCTGCCCGAGGTCACCGAGATCCTCGACCTGGTGCCGACGGACGGCCAGCGCCTGCTGTTCTCCGCGACGCTGGAGAACGAGATCGACACCCTGGTCAAGCGCTACCTGGTCGACCCGGTCACGCACGAGGTCGACCCGTCGGCCGGCGCCGTGACCACGATGACCCACCACGTCCTGGTCGTGAAGCCGAAGGACAAGGCCCCGGTCACCGCCGCGATCGCCGCCCGCAAGGGCCGCACCATCATCTTCGTCCGCACCCAGCTGGGCGCCGACCGTGTCGCCGAGCAGCTGCGCGAGTCGGGCGTGCGCGCCGACGCGCTGCACGGCGGTATGACCCAGGGCGCGCGTACCCGTGTCCTGGAGGACTTCAAGGCCGGTCACGTGGGTGTCCTGGTCGCCACCGACGTCGCCGCGCGCGGTATCCACGTCGACGGCATCGACCTGGTCCTCAACGTCGACCCGGCCGGTGACCACAAGGACTACCTGCACCGCTCGGGCCGTACCGCCCGCGCCGGCCAGTCCGGCACCGTCGTCTCGCTGGCGCTGCCGCACCAGCGCCGCCAGATCTTCCGGCTGATGGAGGACGCGGGCGTCGACGCCTCGCGTCACATCGTCGGCGGGGCCGGTGTCTTCGACGAGGACGTGGCCCGTATCACGGGTGCCCGTTCGCTGACCGAGGTGCAGGCCGACTCGGCGGCCAACGCCGCCAAGCAGGCCGAGCGCGAACTGGCCGAGCTGAACCGGGAGATGGAGCGTCTGCAGCGGCGCGCGTCCGAGCTGCGCGAGGAGGCCGACCGTCTGCTGGCGCGCGCGGCCCGCGAGCGCGGCGAGGACCCGGAGGCGGCTCTCGCGGCCGCGGCCGAGGCGGCCGAGGCGGAGCGCAAGGCGGAGGCGGAGGCCGAGGCCGCTGCCGCCGCGGAGCGTGCCGAGCGCGCCGAGCGTGAGCGCCGCGAGCGCCGTGACGAGCGCGGCAACTTCGAGCGCCGCGGGGACCGTTCGTACGGCCGCGACCGTGACGACCGTCGCGAGGACCGTGGCGGCTTCCGCCGCGATGACCGTCGTGACGACCGCCGTGACGACCGCCGTGACGACCGTGGTGGCTTCCGTCGTGACGACCGTCGCGAGGACCGCCCCTTCAACCGTGACCGCGACCGGGACCGCCAGGACCGCCCGTTCAACCGGGACCGCCGCGACGAGCGCCCCTTCAACCGTGACGACCGTCCCGGCTTCCGCCGTGAGGACCGCGGTGGCTTCCGCCGCGACGACCGCCGTGACGACCGTGGTGGCTTCCGCCGTGACGACCGTCGCGAGGACCGTGGTGGCTTCCGCCGCGACGACCGCCCCTCGGGCGGCGGTTTCCGCCGTGACGACCGTCCGGGCTTCCGCTCCGGCGGCGGCGACCGTCCGTTCAACCGTGACCGCCGTGACGAGCGTCCCGGCTTCCGCTCGGGCGGCGACCGCCCGTACGGCCGCCGTGACGACCACCGCGGCGGTTCCTTCGGCCGCCGCGAGGACAAGCCGCGCTGGAAGCGCAACGGCTGACGCGCACAGTCGAGTTGGGGCCCGTACACCGTGCCGGCGGTGTACGGGCCCCGTCCCTTTCCCGCCGCGCGTCGCGGGCCTCGGCCCTATCGACTCTGGATAATGCGGTCGGCCGGGCTATGCTGCGGGGTGCGGGCCGTTAGCTCAATTGGCAGAGCAGTGGACTTTTAATCCATTGGTTGTGGGTTCGAGTCCCACACGGCCTACGCGATGCGGACCGGGGCCGGCCCCCGTGGTCCGCGGCTGACGCCCCGTCCGGGTTCTCCCGGGCGGGGCGCTTCGGCGTTGTGGGGCCCGTACGGGCCCGGCGGCCGGTCCGGTCAAGGACGTCAAAGGCGCCAAGGGTGCTTTTTCCGCCAAAGATGCCGACATGATCGCCCGGACGCCCCGCCCTGCCCACGCACGTAGGCCGCCCCACTCCCCTCACGGCAGCACCACCGCCCGATATCGGTTAGCCAAAACCCCACCCCCGTCCCGTGTTCGCGCCGCTACGGTAAGTGCGCGCAGTGGGCGAGGCGATGGCGAGGGTCGGGAGGTCGATGAGCCGTGGAGAACTCGCGGGCCGCTGACGGCGAGGGCGGCACCAGGGGCAGGGGACGGCGCGGTTTCGAGGAGGAGCAGGGCGGCAGCCTCGCGGCGACGCCCGCCGAGCATGTGAGGGATCTGCTGGAGCGGGCCCAGAACGGGTTCGAGTTCGACGAGCCGCTGCTGGCGCGGCTGCGTACGGCGCTGATGCACCAGGCGGAGCTGCGTTCGTACCGGCAGCGCAACGACGAGCCGAGGCCGCTGCGGTGCAACACCTACCGGCACATCTTCCTGCTGTCCGACGGCAGCAGTCTGCTGCTGTACGAGCTGGAGCACGACACCGGCGACGAGGAGGGGTTCCTCTACGAGCTGTACGCGCACGAGGAGGCCCTCGACCGCGCCGAGCGCCGGGTGCACGAGCGCATCGGCGGCGGGCTCGGCCCCGGCTGGGACGGCGAGGAGGTGCCGGCGTGGCTGGCGGAGGAGCTGCTGCTGGCCATGCAGCCGACCCGGCCGCGCCGGGAGTACGTGTGCGACGCCTCCCCGGACCACGCCCGCCGGCTGCTGCGCCGCGCGGAGAACACGGACGGGCCCGGCGAGGTCGTGCGTGAGCTGTTGCAGGGGGCGCTGGGCCACCACATCGCGCTGATCACCAAGCCGCGCCGCCGGGGCACCGGGCGGGACGCGACCTGGTGCCGTTTCTACGAGCACGCGTTCCTGCTGGAGGGCGGCGCCGAGCTGAGCCTGTGGGAGCTGGAGCACAACATGAACACCGACGGCCGGCTCGTGTGTGAGGTGTATCTCGACGAGGCCGAGGCGGAGGTCGCCGCGGACCGGCACGCGCGGGCCCAGGGGGTGGAGCTGTAGCGGGGGACGGCCCCGTCGGCGGTGATCGGGAAGCGGTGATCGGGAAGGCGGTCGTGAAGGCGATCGTGAAAACGACCGGCCGTGATCGCCGCCGACGTGCTACGGTTGAACGAAGTTGCAGTTGTGGTACCCATGAACTCGTGTGCGCCTGACGGTATGTAGCCCCGCAGGCGCATTTTTGTTTTTTCCGGTCCTTTCCGGTGCGGTGCCCAAAACAGACATGTGAGGAGAACAACATGGCCACGGGTACCGTGAAGTGGTTCAACGCGGAAAAGGGCTTCGGCTTCATCGAGCAGGACGGCGGCGGCCCCGACGTCTTCGCCCACTACTCGAACATCGCCGCGCAGGGCTTCCGTGAGCTCCTTGAGGGCCAGAAGGTCTCCTTCGAGGCCACCCAGGGCCCGAAGGGCCTGCAGGCCGAGAACATCACGGTCATCTGAACCGGGTGAATTCCCGCGGCTGTTGAGCCGCGAAGGCAATGGGGTCCGTACCGCGAGGTGCGGGCCCCATTGCCGAACCCTGTGCTTGATCTGAACCCCAACTCTCGTTATTCATCGCGCCCTTTCCTGGCGCCCCGCCGCCGCCCGTTCCGTGTGACCGGGCCGCCGAGCGGAGCGAAGTCCTGTACCGGGCGCCCCCCTTGAGCCCCTTGAGGGAAGGTCCCCATGACTCGCTCCGCCCGCCCCGACGCCGGTTCGCCGTCCGGCGAGGGTTCCCCCCGCTCGTCCCGTACCCGCCGCCGTTCCTCCGGTACGGGCGGTACGGCGCCCCGTACGGCCGGCTCCGCCACGGGCTCGGAGCCGACCGGCACCCGGTCCCGTAACCCCCGCCGCACCCCGCAGAACGACCGGCCGGCCCGCGCCGGCGCCCCGGCCGCTGACGCGGGGCCCGCACGTGACGGCCGGACCGCCGATGCCGCCGCCGGTGACCGCTCTGCCCGTTCCGCGCGCGGCGACCGGTCCACCCGCGCCGGTCAGGCGCCCCGTACGGACGTGACCTCGCGCGACGCGAACGGCCGCCCCGTCGACGGCACCGGCACCCCGGCCCGTACCGGCCGCCCCGCCCGCAACGACCGGTCCGCCCGTGCCGGCAAGGCACCCCGCTCCGGCGAGGCGCCCCGCAACGGCCGCCGTCCCGCGGCGCAGCCCGCCGCCGACTTCGCGATGCCCGAGTCGACGACTCCGGCGCTGCCCCCGGTCGCGTCCTTCGCCGACCTCGACATGCCCGGCGCGCTGCTGGACGCGCTGGCCCGGCAGGGCGTCACCGAGCCGTTCCCGATCCAGGCCGCGACGCTGCCGAACTCCCTGCACGGCCGCGACGTCCTCGGCCGGGGCCGTACGGGCTCGGGCAAGACCCTCGCCTTCGGCCTCGCCGTGCTGGCCCGTACCTCCGGGAAGCGCGCGAAGGCGGGCCGCCCGCTCGCGCTCGTCCTCGTGCCCACGCGCGAGCTCGCGCAGCAGGTCACCGACTCGCTCACCCCGTACGCGGCCTCCGTCGGCCTGCGGGTGGCGACCGTCGTCGGCGGTCTGTCGATCGGCCGGCAGGCGCAGACCCTCGCGCGCGGCGCGGAGGTCCTCGTCGCGACCCCGGGCCGCCTCGCGGACCTGATCCAGCGCGGCGACTGCGCGCTCGGCGACGTGGCGATCACCGTGCTCGACGAGGCCGACCAGATGGCCGACATGGGCTTCCTGCCGCAGGTCACGCGGCTGCTGGAGCAGGTCGCGCCGGGCGGGCAGCGCATGCTGTTCTCCGCGACCCTCGACCGCAACGTCGACCGTCTCGTGCGCCGCTTCCTCACCGACCCGGTCACGCACTCCGTCGACGGCTCGGTGGGCGCGGTCAGCACGATGGAGCACCACCTGCTGCACGTCGGCGAGCTCGACAAGAAGGACGCCGTCACGCGCATCGCCGCCCGCGAGGGCCGCGTGATCATGTTCGTGGACACCAAGCGGGGCGCCGACCGGCTGGTGAAGAAGCTGCTGGCACAGGGCGTACGCGCCGCCGCGCTGCACGGCGGCAAGAGCCAGCCGCAGCGCAACCGCACGCTGGAGCTGTTCCGTACGGACCAGGTCACCGCCCTGATCGCGACGAACGTGGCCGCGCGCGGCATCCACATCGACGGCCTCGACCTCGTCGTCAACATCGACCCGCCCGTCGACCACAAGGACTACCTCCACCGCGGCGGCCGCACGGCCCGCGCGGGCGAGTCCGGCACGGTCGTCACGCTCGTCCTGCCCGAGCAGCGCCGCGAGATGTCCCGCATGATGACCACCGCCAAGATCACCCCGAACGTGGTGAAGGTGGCGAGCCCCCAGGACGAGGAACTGACCCGCATCACGGGCGCCCGCGAACCGAGCGGCGTCCCGGTCACGATCGCGCCATCGCCTGCGGCGAGCGGCGGCAATGGCGGCTCGGGCACGCGCCGCCGAGGCGGAAGCCAGGCCACGCGCGAGTCCTCGGGCACGCGCCGAGGCGCGGGAACACGAACCCGCAGGACGGCCGGAACCGGCGGCCGCACGCCGCGCACGCGCCCGTAACCCGGGCCGCCTGTAGCCGAGCGGGCGGCGGGCGCGTTCTCCCCGCCGCCCGCCGCCCGCCGCCCGCCGCCCGCCGCGCGCCGCGCGCCGCGCGCCGCGCG